>NZ_QOUX01000040.1 GCF_004116265.1 Anaerobacillus alkaliphilus
GACTACGAATCAAAAGGTCGGGAGTTCGAATCTCTCAGGGCGCACTCTCGGGAAGTGGCTCAGCTTGGTAGAGCACCTGGTTTGGGACCAGGGGGTCGCAGGTTCAAATCCTGTCTTCCCGACCATTGTTACTATAAAGAAGAAAATCGTTTATAAATATGCGGGTGTAGTTTAGTGGTAAAACCTCAGCCACGAGCGTTACATCTTGAAATACCTCGAGTTGCCTCGACGGATATACCTCTTTGAACAATCAAGAAAAGGAAGAGGCATCACTGAAGGCGTTTAATTTGTATTTAACTTATTATATATATGCGGGTGTAGTTTAGTGGTAAAACCTCAGCCTTCCAAGCTGATGTTGTCAGTTCGATTCTGATCACCCGCTCCAATTTTGCTTCTTTGAATACGCTACTTTGCTGAAATGCGACGAGCGAACGAAGTGGTGCAGGAGCAAATCTAGCAATCAGGACAAGCTTTTTCATTTGAATATATGGGCCTATAGCTCAGCTGGTTAGAGCGCACGCCTGATAAGCGTGAGGTCGGTGGTTCGAGTCCACTTAGGCCCACCATAATAAAAAATACGGCCCGTTGGTCAAGCGGTTAAGACACCGCCCTTTCACGGCGGTAACACGGGTTCGAATCCCGTACGGGTCACCACTAATACATTATACTTTCGGAGGATTAGCTCAGCGACGAGCATAGCATCTTTGAATATGCTACGAGTTGTTTCGACGCATCTCCATCTTGAATTACTAGTAGAGGAAGAAACAGGGTCTTCTATGAATTTGCTTCATCAATACTTCGGAGGATTAGCTCAGCTGGGAGAGCACCTGCCTTACAAGCAGGGGGTCGGCGGTTCGATCCCGTCATCCTCCACCAGATTTTGTTACACAATATCTTAGAGCAAAAATAACTTTCCTTAATTTGCCGGCCTAGCTCAATTGGTAGAGCAACTGACTTGTAATCAGTAGGTTGGGGGTTCAAGTCCTCTGGCCGGCACCATTTAACGAGCCATTAGCTCAGTCGGTAGAGCATCTGACTTTTAATCAGAGGGTCGAAGGTTCGAATCCTTCATGGCTCACCATTGTTTTTGAATATAACGTAATTTGATATGCGGGTGTGGCGGAATTGGCAGACGCGCTAGACTTAGGATCTAGTGTCTTTGACGTGGGGGTTCGAGTCCCTCCACCCGCACCATTATTTTTATAATATTACCTTACCATTTTAGTAAGGTAAGAGAAGAAAATATGGTATTTGTATAGTGTATATTGTTCTTTGAAAACTGAACACACAGCCAAGCGAATTAAAGAGATAGTAAATATCTCGTCAATGAATTATTATTTTTGAGCTATATCAAACACTTTTATGGAGAGTTTGATCCTGGCTCAGGACG
>NZ_QOUX01000041.1 GCF_004116265.1 Anaerobacillus alkaliphilus
TTTCACTTGCATTCTCAGATAAGTCAAATCCTGAGTGTGCAGTAACAACGATTACATCTGCGCCTTTTGCTTTCATTTCAGGAACATATTTTTTCGCTGAATCAACGATTTCATTTACATAGATATTGCCATTTAAATGCATTTTGTCCCAAATCATAACTTGTGGTGGGACAAATCCAATCACACCGATCTTAATTGGCTTGCCATCAACCATTCTGTCTAGAATCACGTAAGGCTCATAACGATGTTTATCATCACTTACGTTGTACGTGTTCGCACTTAACCATGGGAAGTTAGATGCTTCTACTAAACTATCAAGCAGTGGTAAACCAAAGTTGTACTCATGGTTCCCGATTGTTCCAGCATCATAACCCATCATGTTCATTGCTTCGATGATTGAGTTTTTATCCTGACGATCTACGACTGCCTCAATGTAACCTAAGATACTTCCCTGGATAATGTCACCATTATCAACAAGTAATGTATTGTTGTGTTTTGCACGTAATTGTTGAACCAATGTGTACACTTTTGCTAAACCGAATTTTTGGTCCACTGCGTCTGCCATGTAATCGTAAGGCATGATGTGCGCGTGGATATCTGTTGTACCCATGATCACTAGTTCGTGAGTAGTTGGTTTCGGGAACTCAAAGTTATACTTATACATTGCCCAGCCATCTGTACCTTCACCAAGATACGATACGAACGTTAAGTTATTTGCTTCAATATACTCTTTTCCTTTCGGAGAGCTTCTGAAGACTACATTTCCTTTTGTTTCTACCGGAACGATTGACCAGTTGTTTACTAAC